>NZ_CM145494.1:0-2500 GCF_055521635.1 Novosphingobium sp. BL-S-20
ATGTGGTTGCGGGGGTAGGATTTGAACCTACGACCTTCAGGTTATGAGCCTGACGAGCTACCGGGCTGCTCCACCCCGCGTCAAAGTTGTGTTGCGTTCTGCATGAACGCGAAGAGGGCCTTCGAGGGCCCTCTTTGGGGCACTTTAGTGCCCTTTGTCATTGTGATGGGTTTTTAGCACGCCGGCTACAATGCCTGGCGACGTCCTACTCTTCCAACGCTTGAGCGTTAGTACCATTGGCGCTGACAGGTTTCACGGCCGAGTTCGAGATGGGATCGGGTGGGTCACTGACGCTATGGTCACCAAGCAATGGAGACGGCGTGCTGTTTTTTAATCGATGGCCCGTGCTGCTCTAAGTTAGAGCTGATATCTGGCTGGATGATCGTCCGATCATCAAGACAAGCGCTGCTTGTTGGCAGGGTTGTCATTGATGGTGGGATTCATCAAGCATGAACAGAGTTATTAGGACCGGTTAGCTCCATGCGTTACCGCACTTCCACACCCGGCCTATCAACGTGATGGTCTATCACGACTCGAAGATACCTAATCTTGAGGGAGGCTTCCCGCTTAGATGCTTTCAGCGGTTATCCCGTCCATGCATAGCTACCCTGCTGCGCTCCTGGCGGAACGACAGGTACACCAGAGGCATGTTCAACCCGGTCCTCTCGTACTAGGGTCAACTCCTCTCAAGTATCGACGCCCACGGCAGATAGGGACCAAACTGTCTCGCGACGTTCTGAACCCAGCTCACGTACCACTTTAATTGGCGAACAGCCAAACCCTTGGGACCTGCTCCAGCCCCAGGATGTGATGAGCCGACATCGAGGTGCCAAACGATTCCGTCGATATGAGCTCTTGGGAATCATCAGCCTGTTATCCCCGGCGTACCTTTTATCCGTTGAGCGATGGCCCTTCCACGAGGGACCACCGGATCACTATGACCGACTTTCGTCTCTGCTCGATTCGTCAATCTCGCAGTCAGGCAGGCTTATGCCATTGCACTCTTGCAGCCGGTTTCCAACCGGCCTGAGCCTACCATCGCGCGCCTCCGTTACTCTTTAGGAGGCGACCGCCCCAGTCAAACTACCCGCCACAGAGGGTCCCTGCACCGGATAACGGTGCGAGGTTAGACATCAGAACATAACAGGGTGGTATTTCACCTATGGCTCCACACCAGCTGGCGCCGGTGCTTCAAAGCCTCCCACCTATGCTACACAATTCTATCCTAATGCCACTCTGAAGCTGCAGTAAAGGTGCACGGGGTCTTTCCGTCTAACCGCGGGTACTCCGCATCTTCACGGAGAATTCAATTTCGCTGAGCATATCCTGGAGACAGTGGGGAAGTCGTTACGCCATTCGTGCAGGTCGGAACTTACCCGACAAGGAATTTCGCTACCTTAGGACCGTTATAGTTACGGCCGCCGTTTACCGGGGCTTCAATTCGGAGCTTGCACTCCTCCTCTTAACCTTCCGGCACCGGGCAGGCGTCAGACCCTATACGTCGTCTTGAAGCCGACTTAGCAGAGTCCTGTGTTTTTGCTAAACAGTCGCTACCCCCTGGCCTGTGCCCCCCGACAGAGCTTGCGCTTAGCCGGGGCCTCCTTCTTCCGAAGGTACGGAGGCAATTTGCCGAGTTCCTTCAGGATACTTCTCTCAAGCGCCTTGGTATACTCTACCTGACCACCTGTGTCGGTTTCGGGTACGGTCTATACGGTGGGGCTATTTCCTGGAACCTCTTCAAAGCACAACCAATCCAATAAGGTTGTACAATACACGAGATCCGTCACACACCACCAGGCCCACGAATATTAACGTGGTTCCCATCGACTACCCCCTTCGGGCTCGTCTTAGGGGCCGGCTCACCCTGCTCAGATTAGCTTTAAGCAGGAACCCTTGGTCTTTCGGCGAGAGGGCATCTCACCCTCTTTATCGCTACTCATGTCAGCATTCGCACTTCCGATACGTCCACGGTCGGTTACCCTTCCGCTTCACTCGCTTACGGAACGCTCCGCTACCGCTCAGATCAAAGATCTGAACCCTAAGCTTCGGTGCATCACTTTAGCCCCGTTACATTTTCGCCGCAGGAACCCTTATTTAGACCAGTGAGCTGTTACGCTTTCTTTAAAGGATGGCTGCTTCTAAGCCAACCTCCTGGTTGTTTTGGGATTCCCACATGCTTTCCCACTTAGTGATGACTTGGGGACCTTAGCTGTAGGTTAGGGCTGTTTCCCTTTTGACGACGGACCTTAGCACCCGCCGTCTGTCTGCCGGATAAGTCTCGTTGGTATTCGGAGTTTGGTTAGTATTGGTAGATCTCGCGACCCCCGCAACCATCCAGTGCTCTACCCCCAACGGCATACATCCGACGCTCTACCTCAATAGATTTCGCGGAGAACCAGCTATTTCCCGGCTTGATTGGCCTTTCACCCCTAAACACAACTCATCCGAGAATTTTTCAACATTCAACGGTTCGGTCCTCCAGTGCGTGTTACCGCACCTT